>NZ_PNCP01000378.1:0-210 GCF_005886115.1 Pseudoalteromonas sp. S4492 | reverse complement strand
TCACCTGTTCCCATTCAAGTCCGTAAATAAAGTCAGTAGCTTTACAGATGTAGTGATAAGAAGGTCCCTCTTTTCTGTTGTTGGACACAGATCTCAGCTCCAGTAGGGTGCTGAGATCTCCTACTGCATCCGCAAGTGATAGGGGTTGAAGAGGCAATGGGCTGGAGAAAGAGAATGGGATGACGCTCAGGAAAGGAACAAGGTAAATAC
>NZ_PNCP01000377.1:0-207 GCF_005886115.1 Pseudoalteromonas sp. S4492 | reverse complement strand
CGGATATTTCTACTGGCTTCGTTACTGTACTTTTACCAGAGTATTCACACATAAATTCGAATGCGTCATCTATTATATCACCTGCCCCGAATGGCCCCTCATAACCTAATCGTCGCAGTTCTTTCTTCCACCATTTTAAAAGGCTGTCTATCTTTTTCTGGGTTGGTGCAAGCACATTGACGCATCCATCAGGTAAAGTGAATACAG
>NZ_PNCP01000376.1:0-212 GCF_005886115.1 Pseudoalteromonas sp. S4492 | reverse complement strand
TAGCCTGGGCAATCTGCCTGAACATCGATTGACTGGAGAGATCGATTCCTGCTCCCCTATGCGATCTTATTAGACCTTGAAAGTAGTCCCTCATTTCCCAGCCTTCCGGCGACTGCAAACCTGTCACCTGAATCAGAAGCTGATATATTGCTTCAGGGTTTTTCCGACACCTGAATAATTCCTTCATAGTCTGCTCGGTAATTGGAAGTCCT
>NZ_PNCP01000375.1:0-261 GCF_005886115.1 Pseudoalteromonas sp. S4492 | reverse complement strand
AATATGTCCACAGGCAGGTCATGAAAACAGCCTCTGAGACTAAACAGGAAGTTGAAAAGCCTCCCGTTTCTGAACAGGGGACATCCCCCAAGCCAAAGAGTGCTTTTAAGAAGTTGATATCTGGAAAAAAAAAAAGTAAGTCGAATCAAAGCCCGATAGAAGAGCCCTCAAAACCCCTCCCGGTCTGTACGATTGCATTAAACACCCATGGCGCACTCCAGAATCGAAGCTTTACAGGAGGAAGTGATTTCTCTATCTCAC
>NZ_PNCP01000374.1:0-204 GCF_005886115.1 Pseudoalteromonas sp. S4492 | reverse complement strand
TTGGCGGGAACATTATTAAAATGGCGTGCAGCAATCCAGCCCTGACCGATAATTTCTGCAACGGTGAGATCGGAATTAAAACCTTGTTTACCCGTAGAACAGAAACTGCAATCCAGTGAACAACCGGCTTGGGAAGAAACACAGAGTGTGCCACGCTTTCCGTCTGGAATATAAACAGTCTCAACGCAGCTACCGCTGGCAACG
>NZ_PNCP01000373.1:0-273 GCF_005886115.1 Pseudoalteromonas sp. S4492 | reverse complement strand
CGAAAATTAACAAACAGTTCCATAGGCTCGGCGGAACCGCCTTTCTCAAGTATTTCATGGAGGAAGGATTCACCGGTCTGGCGGTTGAATATGCCTTCGTCTTCAAATCGAGAGAAAGCATCAGCAGACAACACCTCAGCCCACTTATAGCTGTAGTAGCCTGCTGCGTAACCACCAGCAAAAATATGGCTGAAGCCATGCTGGAAACGATTGAAAGCCGGAGGAATGACTACAGACACCTGACTGCGCACTTCGTCCAGAATCTCCTGAACA
>NZ_PNCP01000372.1:0-264 GCF_005886115.1 Pseudoalteromonas sp. S4492 | reverse complement strand
TATTGATAACCATAAAAAAACCGCAGCCTGGGCTGCGGTTTTTTTAGACGGTTAAGAAAAGAACCCTAAGCCACTTTCCTCAACAAGCAATCTTGACCATGAACAGTCTTTCTCCATCAGAGATGATAAAAGACTGCATCATTCATGGCTATTACTTGTTTTCCATCTGAGCCTTGATCAGGTCACCGATAGTGGTAGGACCGGAGGTTTCGTCTTCCTGCTTGGCACGCAGTTCTTTCATAGCCACTTTCTCTTCAGCCTGAT
>NZ_PNCP01000371.1:0-222 GCF_005886115.1 Pseudoalteromonas sp. S4492 | reverse complement strand
TACCCCGTGGAACTTTCCCATTGCCATGATCACTCGTAAGGTTGCACCTGCTTATGCGGCGGGCTGTAGCTTTGTGCTTAAGCCCTCAGAACACACACCACTGTGCGCGTTAGCTCTGGCTCACTTGGCGCATCAAGCGGGGTTCCCTCGGGGCGCCTTTAATGTTCTGCTTAGTGATGATGCTAAAGCGGTTGGGGAACAACTTACGGCCAGCGAAACGGT
>NZ_PNCP01000370.1:0-326 GCF_005886115.1 Pseudoalteromonas sp. S4492 | reverse complement strand
CTGGGGTCCATGTCAGGCCAATGCCGTTGGGCAGCATCACTGTGTTTGAATGGAGTGTCAGGACATCAATGGGATGCCCCTGAGAGTTGTGGTATACAGGCAGGCCTGAGCGATCTTTCCCCTGGTAGTTGAGCTTTTCACGATGAAACTTCAGATCAGCGTTATCCGATAAAGACGCTGGCCAGAACAGGGCTGATAGAGGAATCGCTCTGGCAGTCACTTGTGGAGCAGGTTTAAGCCATTGTCCCAGGTTTTCAAACATCAGAGCCCAATCTGTTCCGGTCAGGATCTGAGAGCTGTCAGCAATGGCGGAAAGAGTTTAGGTA
>NZ_PNCP01000369.1:0-291 GCF_005886115.1 Pseudoalteromonas sp. S4492 | reverse complement strand
CAGGCTGGCGAATCGAGCCACCAGTATCTGTGCCGGTTGCACCGGCTGCCAGACGGGCTGCAACACAGGCTGCAGAACCACCAGAGGAGCCACCGGGAATGGCTTGGGTGTCCCAAGGGTTTTTCACAGCACCGTAGTAACTGTTTTCGTTAGAGGAACCCATGGCAAATTCGTCCATATTGGTTTTACCCAGCATGACGGAGCCCGCTTCCTTGAATTTACGGGTAACAGTAGACTCGTAAGGGGCTACAAAATTGTCCAGAATTTTGGAACCACAGGTGGTCTTAACCC
>NZ_PNCP01000037.1:0-16871 GCF_005886115.1 Pseudoalteromonas sp. S4492 | reverse complement strand
ATGCAGAATTCAGCGTTTCACAGGTGCTTAATATCAAGGCGTTACTTTGCAAGAATGGCAGTCCCTTTTAAGAAGTAACAACGATGAGAGTAAGTGCCTGTGAAGCGCCCAAAGGGTTGGTTTAAAAGCGATTTATACTGCGTTATTGATTTTAACAATAGAACCACTATTACTTGCAATCAATGCCTTGCCTAAATCGCTTTTAATTCCAACTGAAACTCGCATCTTGAGGTAGTTTGGGTATATTAAACCATTGCGTGTTATGGTAGTTCAACGTGTTTAAACAGGGATTAAAAATGGACTTACGGTTAATTATAAATGGTAAAAAAGCGGCTGATGAGCAGCTTCGTGATGCCATTGGTCAATTTCGAACTAGTCAGCCACTGGCGGTGCGTGTTACCTATGAAGGCGGTGACATTGAGCGCTTTATCAATGAAGCCGTCGCAGAAGGTGTAAAACGTATTGTCGTAGCTGGTGGCGATGGCACCGTTAATGAAGCCGTTAATGCATTAATGAAACTAGAAAAGTCACAACGTTTAGAGCTTGCAATTTTACCTATGGGCACAGCAAATGATTTTGCTACAGCCGCTAATATTCCTCACGGGTACTTGCCAGCGCTTAAACTTGCCGCACAGGGTCAGCCGTATGCAATTGATACGGTAGAGGTTGATAAGCGTTATTTTGTGAACGTAGCCAGTGCTGGCTTTGGGGCAAAAATTACCGCAACCACACCGCCTGCACTGAAAAACTTACTCGGTGGTGGCGCGTATACCTTGGCAGGGCTTGTACAAGCGCTAAGTTTTGTGCCTTACAGTGGCGAGTTAACGCTGCCTGATGGTGAACGAACTTCGGGCGATATTATTGCCGCTGCCGTGTGTAATGGACGCCAAGCGGGTGGCGGTCAGCCCCTTGCGCCCCATGCGTACATAAATGATGGCTTGGTTGATTTAGTGGCGTTTACCTCATTTGCAATTTCAGATGTACCAGCGGTTATCGAAGAGCTCAGCAATTACCCTAACTCATCACAACAGTGGGTAAAACGCTTTCAAGTGCCTTGGCTTGAATGGCAAACACAAACAGAAATGCCAATAAACTTAGATGGCGAGCCAATCACCTCAAAGCAACAACGTTTTGAAGTGCATGCTGGTGCGCTAAACTTAGTGCTACCGGACGCATGTCCAATGCTAAGATGAAAAATTTTGATGTTACTCGGTTTGCGCTGGTTTTGCTTGGGCCGCAATGCTAGATTACTCCTGTAAAAATTAAATTCTCACGCAATGGACTTTAATTTTTAACAGTTTAGGTAATTTGAATGAATCAAACAGTGGAACAAACAATGAAAAAAGTAGGATTAGTCGGTTGGCGGGGCATGGTTGGCTCTGTGTTATTAGAACGTATGCAGCAAGAAAATGATTTTTCTAATATCGACACGACTTTTTTCACCACCTCACAAACCGGTCAATTAGGCCCTGATCTTGCGGGTCCTGCTAAACCGCTTTTAGATGCTAATGATATCGCTGAGCTTGCGAAGATGGATATTGTTGTCACTTGCCAAGGCGGTGACTATACCAAAGCCGTTTACCCGCAATTACGCGAATCAGGTTGGCAAGGTTACTGGATTGATGCGGCATCGGCACTGCGTATGAGTGACGACAGTATTATTGTGCTAGATCCAGTAAACAAAGACGTTATCAGTGCAGGCTTAGAGCAAGGTGTTAAAACCTATGTGGGCGGTAACTGTACCGTATCACTTATGCTATTAGCCCTAGGCGGTTTATTTGAACAAGACTTGATTGAATGGGTAAGCCCAATGACATATCAAGCGGCGTCTGGTGCAGGCGCTCGCAACATGAAAGAGTTAATTGCGCAAATGGGTGCAATTCACGAAACTGTTGCTGACAAACTTGCAGATCCAAATGCTGCGATTCTTGAGATTGATAAGTTAGTCACCGAAAAAATTGCCTCAAGCGATTTACCACAAGACCAGTTTGGTGTGCCTCTAGCAGGTAGCCTTATTCCTTGGATTGATGTACCAATGCCAAGCGGTCAAAGTAAAGAAGAGTGGAAAGCGCAAGTTGAAGCGAACAAAATTTTAGGCAGCAGCGAACAACCTATCCCTGTTGATGGCTTATGTGTTCGCATTGGCGCAATGCGTTGTCACTCACAAGCAATGACAATTAAGCTGCGCAAAGACATTAGCGTTGAGCAAATTGAAGAAATTCTTGCTTCTCACAATGAGTGGGTCAAAGTGATCCCGAATGATCGTGGCATTACATCAACTGATTTAACACCTGTAAAAGTAACCGGCACACTGTCTATTCCGGTAGGTCGTATTCGCAAATTAGCGATGGGTCCAGAATATATCAGTGCGTTTACAGTAGGTGACCAACTGCTATGGGGGGCTGCTGAGCCACTTCGTCGTATGTTACGCATTATTGTTGATGGTCAACATTAATCATACAACTCAATATTAAGGCTAGCAGTTTGCTGGCCTTTTTTAGCAATAAAGGAAAGTAATGCACACCCCTAATAAATGGAAAATGACACCAGAGCGAGTATCGCAGTTCATCAAAACCTACAGCTTTGCATTGATGGTTGATAGTGAGTTTGAGGCAACCCATCTACCATTAGTTTATAAACCCGATGAGGGCGAGTTTGGTACCTTGTATGGTCATGTGTCACGGGCAAATCGTCATGGCAAAAGCTTGCAAGATACCCGTGTATTGGTGGTTTTTAATGGCCCACATAGTTATATTTCACCGACTTGGTATAGTGAGAAGCCAGCTGTATCGACTTGGAACTACGCTGCGGTGCATGCCAAGGGCAAAGTAGAATACCTCGATGATGACAACACCTTAGCCTGCCTAGATGAACTAATTAGCCAATACGAGCCAAGTATTTTAAACGACACCAGTTTGTTGCCAGCTGATTATCAAGCCAAATTACTCCGTGGCATAGTGGGTATTAAAATCGAACTTGATTCAATTCAGGCAAAAGAGAAGTTAGGCCAGCATAAATCGGCGGCGGATCAACAAGGTGTTGTAACAGGGTTAAGGGCAGATAAACACCCAGATGCCCAAGCTTTACTTAGCTATATGCTTAAACATGAAGTAGGAATAGGCAGCTAATTTGCATCCCGCAAATGCTGCCAATTGGTTGGAAAGTATCAAGCACTGCTTTGTTAAAAGCATGTTAATTACTAAAACTAAAGTTAGTACATTCCATGCCCCTGTCAACTAAATGTCATATTTATCGCTCGCGGGAGTTATGTCTGAAATCGTGACAATGCTTTACTTTGGTTTATTGCTTGAATAATACTTGTGTGAATTCTAAAACCTGATGTTACTTTGCTAGCAGCAATTATGAGTATTTAATCAATGAAAATAGACAATGTGAACGCTGAAGATTACCCAGAGCTACTTGCTGTATGGGAAAACTCAGTACGAGCAACCCATGATTTTATAACGGAAGACGACATCGCTTTTTTTAAGCCAATTATCATAGAGCAGGCGTTTCCTAATGTTACTTTAAAGTGTATTAAGGATGAGCATCAGGCAATTTTAGGCTTTGTTGGCGTACATGAGTGCAAAATTGAAATGCTGTTTATTTTAGATGCCGCAAGAGGTAAGGGTATAGGTAAAGCCCTACTTAACTATGCGGTTGAGCAATTAGCTTCTCACAAAGTGGATGTTAATGAGCAAAACCCACTTGCAGTTGGCTTTTATCAGCATATGGGCTTTAAAGTTGCCTCACGCTCGCCCTTAGATGATATGGGTAAACCATTTCCAATATTGCACTTGGAACTCGTTTAGGAGTGGCTTCAGCCGTGTAGGTCGTCATTTATGGCGACAATAACTGTTAACCATAAATGTTCGGTGTTGAAAGGCTCTTATATACAAACCCGCGAAACAAGTTTCACGTCTACGATTTAAAACATTAGGCGCTAGGATTCAGGCTCTGGGACGCGATATAAAATCGCTACTACTTGTTCGGCGTTAAAACGCCTCCTACAAACTTTACTCTCGCAACCCGCTAACTTCTCTTTTAACGCGCTAAAGCACAACCTACAAGACAACGCGCGAAACAAGTTTCACGCCTACGATTTAAAACATTGGGCTCTAGGATTTAGGCTCTAGGACGCGATGTAAAATCGCTGCTACTTGTTCGGTGTTGAAACGTCTCCTAGAAACTTTACTCTCGCAACTTGTAACTCGCTAACTCGTCACTTATTTTTTGCTTAATTTAATGAACGCGATATGCTGAAGCAACGAATAAAGCATTACATGGGAGTAGCAAATGAATCTCAATCAGGTGACGTTACCTGTAAAGGATATGAATGAAGCGGTGGCTTTTTACTTAACACTAGGAATGATTCAGATAGTGGATACCCCGCATTATGCGCGCTTTCAATGCCCTGATGGTGATGCCACATTTTCGCTGTCATTAGAAACTGAAGAGTTTAGTAACAGTGCGGTAATATATTTTGAACATGAGCAGCTCGATGAGCTCTATGCAAGCCTTGTTGAAAAAGGCATTCGCTTTGAACAGCCACCTACCGCCCAGCGTTATTTATGGACGGAAGCAATTCTAAAAGACCCATCAGGGAATAAAATTAAATTATATTGGGCCGGAGAAAACCGCTTAAACCCACCATGGAAGGTAGAAAAAAGAGGGTAAAAAAGGCGCTAGGTTCTAGCGCCTAATATCAAAAAAAGCCTTACTGCTTTTCTTTCAATAGTTGTTTGAGTTCGGCCATTTCAGCTTGCAGCTGAGCAATTTGCCCTTTGGTTGCAGGCATGTCGGCATCAGATGTTTGCTCTTCACGGGCGTTACGATGCTCTTCAGACATAACTTCTAAAATCGCACCAACCATCATGTTTAAAAATACAAAGGCCGTTAAGAAGATGAACGTTAGATAGAAAATCCAGCTGAGTTCATACACAGCCATCGTTTCATACATAACATCGGTCCAATCCTCAAACGTTGCAATCCTAAATAGGGTTAGCATAGAAATTGATACATCGCCCCACAATACTGGGTTAATGTCAGCAAACAGCATGCTACCCATGGCGGCATAAATGTAGAAGATCACGAACATAAGCAGGGCGATATAGCCCATTTGCGGAATAGCTTTTAGAAGCGAGTTAACCAGCAATCTAAGTTCTGGGATCATCGACACTAGTCGCAATACGCGGAAAATACGCAATAATCGGGCGATGAAAAGGGTTGAGCCAGCAGCAGGGTAAAGGCTACCAACCACGATTATAAAATCGAAAATATTCCAGCCTTTGCTGAAGAAATCTTTAAAGCCACGACTGGCAATAAAACGGATCACCAGTTCAACTAAAAAGAATACTGTAATCCCTAAGTCCATCCAGTGTAAGGCAAGCTCGGCAGTTGGATGTAATGAGTAGGTGTGTGCCCCCACTGTTAGCGCTGAAATAACAATGACAGCAATAACAAATGATTGAAAAATTTTACTTTTATCGATACGCTGAAACAGCTCTTGTAACTGCGACAACATCATATAGAACCCTTTGGTTATAATATTTAAACCCCCGCAATATACAGGAAAACGCAGCACCAATGTATAACTACATAAAGGAAATTTAATGTTTTTTAATGCTTTAAAATTGGCCGTGATTGCAACGCTTGCTGTGGTTTTATCAGCGTGTAGCTCAGATGCCCGTTATCATGAAATTCAATCAGCGCGCTTAAGTGAATGCAATCATATGGCAGATAAAGAGTACCATGAGTGTGTAAAGCGCCAGCAAGATAGCTACGAAGAATTTAAAAAACAACAAGCAGAACATGACTAAAACTGAAAAGCGCCTAGATAAGGCTATTCGAGAGGCTTTAACGCAAGCCTGCGAACAAGCAAAAGAGCACGTACACGAATTTTCATGGTTAACGCATACTGCTGACCTAAAAAAGCTACCACAATCACTAAAAGTAAGTTGTTATTGCAAAGAGCTGCCGATAACCGCTGAGCAAACCCAGTTAATTACCAGTTTAATTATCAAAGAATTGAGCGCTGTAGATTTAGCTATCAATGTAAAAGCAATTACGTTTTTAAAGGAATAATAATGTACTTTAATTTAACCCCTAAACAGATGGTTAGGTTAAATCGCGCTCTTGCTGTGTTGTTTAGTGGTGTAGGCGTGTACGGCTTGCAATCTGATTCATTACCTATTTCACCTTATACCTGCTTTACCTTGGCAATTGCATGTGTGGTGCAGGCTTATTACTCAACAGAAAAATTCGTAGCCAAAGCAGCGCTTAGTAATACAATCACTGCAACAGACACAAGCCTAACGGTTAAGCAGGTGTACTACCAATGCGAAAAAGAAGAGATACTTGAATTAAGTCGTATTTCGCAATTGAAAGTTGCTGATAACTATTTAGCCGTCATATTAGATGGCAACGGGCAAGGTTATGACTTTCAAATAAAGGGTAAAGCTGAAGCCATCATCGAACGTTTAAATGAGGTATTGCCAAAGGCGCTGCTTAAAAACAGCCCAATCAAACAGGTTTAATTTGGTAAGCTAGCGGCAAATGGCTATAATCGGCAAAAATTATTGAAAGAGATATAGCAATGGCAGTGCCTACGCGTTCACAAATTTCAATTGGCTGCGAAGTCAACATTGTATTAAAACAAGATCAACGAACAGGTCAGTTAACTCAAGGTGTGGTGTCACGTATTTTAACTAAATCCCCAAACCACCCGCATGGTATTAAAGTTCAACTTGATGATGGTCAAGTAGGGCGCGTGAAAGAGATTTTATCATGAGTGTTTTAAGTGAAAGTGAATTTTGGCAACTCGTAACCGCCGAAGATAAAACTGCTGAGCCTGAATCTGTTTGTAATGCATTAAAAGCAAAGCTGACTGATTTATCTGACCAGCAGCTGATGGAATTTGATAAGCAGTTTAACCTACGTATGCGCAAAGCCTATACCTGGGACTTATTTGGTGCCGCTTATGTAATGGCCGGTTGTAACGATGATTATGGCTTTTCTGAGTTTTTATGTTGGCTTATTTCACGTGGTGAACAGGCTTTTTTAAAGGCGCTTGAAAACCCAGACTCAATTGCTGAGTGTACGCCAGTTTATCATTTAAACGAACAGCCTTACCCGTATTTAGATGAATACGATTTAATTGCCGGTATGCTTTACGAAGAACGTAATGATGACGAATTACCTTTTGTACCATCAGGCCTTGAGCAACCAAAAGGTAAACGCTTTAAAGATAAAGCCAAGTATTTAAAACAAACCTATCCAAATTTATACGCCAAATATTGGCAACAACCGAATTAATTAAAAGCACCTAAGGGTGCTTTTTTATGGCCTAGTACATACCTGTCTAAAGCTTATCAACAATTTCTTAGTACCCAAATCCAATCATTTTGTGTTATATTATTCATGCTTAATTCAGCACTATTAACAACATAAATCAGCAGACTAGATTAATTCGGTCTGCTACAACACATATCAAAGGAAATGACAGTGTCAGAAAACGTATATCAAGCCCCAGAAGCAAACCTCGCTTCGGCATCAACAGAAACTACCACTTTAACGATGAAAGAAATTTTGTTTTCTTTTAATGGTCGTATACCTAGAAAAACCTATTGGTATTCTTTCTTAGGTATTATCGTAGCTTCATTTGTTTTTATGTTCTTAGTCGCATTATTAACAGCGGGTAATGAAACAGCAATTTCTGTGATCACACTCATCTTTTATATCCCACTTATGTGGGTTTCGCTTGCGGTTCAAGTAAAGCGCTGGCATGACCGTAATAAATCAGGTTGGTGGGTACTGATTGGCTTAGTTCCCGTTATTGGTGGTATCTGGGCGTTAATTGAAAATGGCTTTTTAGCAGGTGATGAAGCTGAGAATCGTTTCGGTAAACCTACTAGCTTATAAGCTATACTGTGTGCTCTGAATATCAGAGCACACAAAGTAAACTTACCCAATGAAGCATTTAAGTACGATTCACATCGCTCGATTTATTATCAGCTTTAGTTGGCTTTATCATGGGCTGATGCCAAAACTAATTCATATTGCCCCCTTAGAACAACAAATGACGGCAAGTTTTGGTTTTAATGCTGAAATTTCAATGCTCATTACTCGGGCAGCTGGCATAGGTGAAATTATATTTGCCGTGCTGTTTTTTATCTTCTACCGTTCAATCTTAATCAATATTCTCAATATAGTCGCTTTAGTTGGGCTAATGCTGTTTGTTGCTGTTTTACAGCCCGCACTTTTAATCGAAGCGTTTAATCCTGTGACTACAAACTTTGCCATAATCGCGTTTAGTCTCGTGCTAATTAAAGAAACTAAAGAGCCGCAGCTCAATGCTTAATACACCGCATCAGTCGCCAATCACTCAATACACGAAAAAAGAAGAAAAAAAGTTTTTATCTTCTTATTTATTTTTAATAGGCCTATTGCAAATAATTGCCGCATTCTATTTTTTGGATTTGCCTATAAAAGAACAGCTACTAGATGAGCAGGGTGTAGTACAGCGCTTTTATGAATCACATAGAAATTGTGGGCAACACAATAAATGTAAACTTATGACAGTTGTAGGAACGGAAAAGACGACTACATACCTAAGACCAACGAATTTACCAATTGAATTAAATGACCACGTTCATGTTTTAGCTTCATATTATAAAAGTGCCGAAGCGTATAAAGTTCATCAGTTACAACTAAATGGTAAGATGATCCAAAGTTATGAACAGGCAATATTTAAAAGCAATATTACGCGTATATTGCTTGGTATTTTTGGTCTGATTTTGATTGTTTTTAGTTTAATCAACAAGTTTAAAACTAAACCTCGTAACAACGCTTAATTTCGTCAATCATGGCGTTTGCTAAAGGCGAGCTGGCATTTGTTTTTGAGGTGATCAATACCACAGGAATATCGTAGTGATATTTACTCGGTTGAATAGCTTTGAAAATACCTTTATCAACCCAGAACTGTGCGTAGTGGTCGGGTAAATAACCAATAAACTCACCCGATAAAATTAAATGTGCAATACCTTCATCGTGATAAGCCACAGCACTATTTTGATAGTTTAAACCGTCGTTTCGGCTTTCTTTATCGCGCATGTAGTTACTGGTAATGACTTCGGCTTCTTTAATGAGCTCATTTATTTGTTTTTCTTCACACTTAAATAATGGGTGACCGACTGCGCAATACAAAAAGTTAGTTTCATTGTGTAGGGCAGTGTAATCTAACCCACGAATATGATGGCGGCTAACACCAATTCCCACTAATGAACGGCCATTGGCTACTGCGGTTTCTACCTCTCGTGCCTCGCACACATTAATATCGAACTGAATGTTTTTACCTTTGCCTTTTAACTTTGCGATTACGCGTGGAATGGCACAACGTGGGTCGCTGACCATGGTATCTATCATGGCAATACTTAAACGCCCCGATAACTCGTTTTTAGAGCTTGCTACGGTATTAGCAAAGGCTTCGCATTGCTGAAGCAGTTCAATCGATGCCTGATAAGTGATGGCACCAGCGTCTGTAATTTCAAAACCACTGCGGCCACGTTTACATAATTTAATGCCAAGCCTTACTTCTAAATCAGATAAATGCGCACTGATCGTTGAGCGGCCAATATTTAAACGTGACTCTGCGGCTGAAAGCCCGCCACACTCAACAATTGCTACAAAAACGCGCAATAAGCGCAGGTCTACGTCATGAACTTGCATAGCTCTTCTTTTAGTTCGATAAATCTGGAATGAATAACGATAATTATGCATTTGTAAAACAACTAGAGCAAGCTAGACTTCATCTAAATAAAACTTAATCCTGTTCTTTAGGAGTTATAAATGACATTTAAGTATGGTGTTGACCAATTAACGTTAGACAGCGTTAATGCTATTGCAGCCGGTACGTTAGAGGCAGAGCTTTGCCAAGAAGCAATTGATAAAATAAATAAAAGCCGCCAAAACGTAGACAAAATGGCTGCCTCAGATAAAGCCATTTATGGTATCAATACGGGCTTTGGCCCATTGTGTGATACACAAATTTCTCCAGAAGAAACCAACCTATTACAAAAGAACTTATTGATCACACACGCTGTTGGTGTGGGTGAGCCAATCGCTAAACCTATTTCAAAGCTGATGCTAATCACCAAAGTACATGCATTAAGCCAAGGTTTTTCAGGTATTCGTTTAACCGTTGTTGAGCGTATGCTTAAGTTTATTGAACTTGATATTATCCCTGTAGTACCAGAGCAAGGCTCAGTAGGCGCATCGGGTGACTTAGCACCGTTATCGCACTTATTCTTACCTCTTTTAGGTGAAGGTGAGTTTTGGGTAAACGACACAATCAAACCAGCAGCAGAGGTATTAAAAGAGCACGGTTTAGCGCCTTTAGAATTACATGCTAAAGAAGGCCTAGCGTTAATTAACGGTACTCAGTTTATTTTATCGCATGCCATTACTGCGCTTACTAAAATGCGTTACTTATTAGACCTTGCAGATATCGCAGGTGCTATGAGTATTGAAGGTATGCAGGGTAGCCAATCGCCGTTCCGTGAAGAGTTACACGCAATTCGTGCTTTTAAAGGTAACGTTGAAGTTGCAGCGCGTATGCGTAGCTTTTTTGCAGGATCTGAAAACATGGCTTCACACACTGATTGTGACCGTGTTCAAGACCCTTACTCATTACGTTGTATTCCACAAGTTCATGGTGCATCACGTAACGCGTACTACCATTTAAAAGAGCTTGCTGAAACAGAAATGAACTCTGTAACAGATAACCCAATTGTGATCAGCGAAGAAGAAGCCATTTCGGGTGGTGGTTTCCACGGTCAACCACTTGCTATGGTATTAGATTACGCATCAATCGCAGCGGCAGAGCTTGGTAACATTGCTGATCGTCGTTGTTATTTACTGCTTGAGGGCTTACACGGCTTACCACGTTTATTAACGACATCGGGTGGCTTAAACTCTGGCATGATGATCCCGCAATACGTGACAGCTGCACTGGTAACAGAAAATAAATCATTGTGTTTCCCGCCATCAGCAGACAGCGTACCAACATCAATGGGCCAAGAAGATCACGTATCTATGGGTAGTATTTCTGGTCGTAAGTTAAACCAGATTTTAGGTAACCTTGATAAAATCTTTGCGATTGAGCTGATGTATGCAGCGCAAGCAATCGAATTTAGACGTCCTAACAAGTGTTCAGACATTATTGAAGAAAACTTTGCGCTCATTCGCAGCAAAGTTGCCAAACTAGAAGAAGACCGCTTACTTAAGCCAGACATTGATGCCATGGTTGCACTTGTTAAATCGCAAGCGTTTAAAGTTAACTAAGGGAGCAAATAATGACTTTTCAAGAACAAATTAAGCAAGGTATCCCAAGCGTATTGCCAGAGCCAAAACCGTATCCAAATGATGCAAACCGAGCTCCAAAACGTAAAGACATTTTATCAGCTGACGAAAAGCAATTAGCAATTCGTAACGCATTGCGTTATTTCCCTAAAGAATGGCATCAAGAATTAGCCGTCGAATTTGCCGCTGAGCTTAAGCAATTTGGCCGTATTTACATGTATCGCTTTAAGCCTAACTATGAACTTAAAGCGCGCTCAATCAGCGATTACCCAGCTAAATGCGAACAAGCTGCCGCTATCATGTTAATGATCGACAATAACCTTGATCCAGCAGTAGCACAGCACCCTGAAGAGCTAATCACGTACGGTGGTAACGGTGCGGTATTCCAAAACTGGGCACAGTACTTATTAACCATGAAGTACTTAAGCGAAATGGAAGAAGACCAAACGCTGCACATGTATTCGGGTCACCCTATGGGGTTATTTCCATCATCAGTAGAAGCACCGCGCGTGGTTGTGACAAACGGTATGATGATCCCGAACTATTCAAAGCCGGATGACTGGGAAAAATTCAATGCACTAGGTGTAACTCAATACGGTCAAATGACTGCGGGTTCATTTATGTACATTGGCCCACAAGGCATCGTGCACGGTACAACCATTACGGTAATGAATGCATTCCGTAAAGTACTTGAAAAAGGCGAATCACCAAAAGGTAAGATCTTCTTAACTGCTGGTTTAGGCGGTATGAGTGGTGCGCAACCTAAAGCGGGTAACATTGCTAACTGTATCACCGTATGTGCCGAGGTTAACCCTAAGGCAGCTATTAAGCGTCATCAACAAGGTTGGGTTGATGAGCTAATTGATAACATGCCAGAGCTTGTTGAGCGTGTACGTACGGCTCAGCAAAATGAAGAAGTGGTTTCAATTGCCTTTATCGGTAACGTGGTTGATGTATGGGAAAGCTTCTTAGCTGAAGATATTTTCATTCACTTAGGTTCAGACCAAACTTCACTTCATAACCCTTGGTCAGGCGGTTACTACCCGGTTGATATCAGCTATGAAGAGTCAAATCGTTTAATTCGTGAAGAGCCAGAAGTATTTAAAGAAAAAGTACAAGCGACGCTTAAGCGCCACGCTGATGCTGTTAACAAGCACACGGCAAAAGGAACTTACTTCTTTGATTACGGTAATGCGTTCTTGCTAGAGGCATCACGCGCTGGTGGCGATGTAATGGCTGAAAATGGTATTGATTTTAAGTACCCATCATACGTACAAGATATTCTTGGCCCAATGTGTTTTGACTACGGTTTTGGCCCGTTCCGCTGGGTATGTACATCAGGTAAACCAGAAGATCTTGATAAAACAGATGCGATTGCTGCAGACGTTTTAAATAAAATCATGGCGGACTCGCCAGAAGAGATCCAACAGCAAATGCAAGACAACATCACGTGGATCAAAGATGCGAAGCAGAACAAACTGGTTGTTGGTTCGCAAGCTCGTATTCTTTATGCAGATGCACAAGGCCGCGCTGAAATTGCTAAAGCCTTTAATGATGCCATTAATCGTGGCGAAATTGGTCCGGTTGTACTTGGGCGTGACCACCATGATGTGAGTGGTACGGATTCACCTTTCCGTGAAACATCAAACATTTATGATGGTAGCCGCTTCACAGCAGACATGGCGATTCACAATGTAATTGGTGATGGTTTCCGTGGTGCTACTTGGGTATCTATTCACAATGGTGGCGGTGTTGGCTGGGGTGAAGTGATCAACGGTGGTTTTGGTATGCTACTAGACGGTAGTGAAGCTGCCGAGCGTCGTTTGAAATCTATGCTATTATTTGATGTAAACAACGGTATTGCTCGTCGTAGTTGGGCGCGTAACGAAGAAGCTAATTTTGCTATTAAACGTGAAATGGCTCGTACCCCTAAACTTAAAGTGACTTTGTCTAATAACGTTGATGATGAAGTTTTATCAAACTTAGATTTCTAAGTTGTGTCAATGCAAAAAGGCCATGTTGTAAGTGCAACATGGCCTTTTTTATTGCCAAAAATTATTAAATAGCGCATCGTTTAGGGTATCAATTTTTAGCTTAGCGAATAAGGAGATAGATATGACTAAAACACTTACTGGTGGATGCTGCTGCGGCGAAGTGAGTTATAAAGTCGCTGATAACTTTAGGCGTTTTTTCTTCTGTCATTGCGAACAATGCCGCAAACTAACTGGCACTGCTCACGCTGCAAACTTGTTTACCTCACCTGATGCTATCGAATGGGTTAAAGGCCAAAATCACATTACGCGGTTTAATTACCCTGGTCGTGCATTATCTAGGGCGTTTTGTAAAACCTGTGGCTCTGCGTTGCCATTTGAATCACAAGACAGTAAATACCTACTTGTACCTGCAGGCAGTTTAAATGAAGAGCCAAGTAAAGAATTAGACGCGCAAATATTTTGCGAAGAACAAACCGAATGGCATAAAAAAGGATTAAATGGCAAAAAGCTGATAGGTTTTGGTCGTGATTAAGCCCGATTAAAGAGTAAAGTTAGCGAGACTCAAGGGTAAAGTTTGCGAGACTCAAGTGGAAAGTTAGCTAGTTACAAGGGTAAAGTTTCTAGGAGGCGTTTCAACGCCGAACAAGTAGCAGCGATTTTACATCGCGTCCCAGAGCCTAAATCCTAGCACCTTATGCTTTCAATCGTAGGCGTGAAACTTGTTTCGCGCGTCAAAAGAGAAGTTAGTGAGATATGAGAGTAAAGTTTGACCAGTTGGTCGAGTTTGATTAATCTGTAAAGCACATTTTAAAAGGAGGTTTTATATGTTTAAAGTTTTAACCTTAGCTGTTTTAGTCTCGTTCGCAGTACCTACAAACGCAAATGAAATTACAAGCGAATTTCTTAAAAAAGAGCTAGAACTTGCTCATTCTCAGTACATCAAAGGTTCGAGCGATAGTGCGCTTTATGCGTTAAATGCACTTGCAAGAATTCTTGAGCTTGATAGCGCTAAAACGCTGCAAACAGAAATAGGCCCGAATAATCTTGCTTTTACTTATCTTCGCATTGGACTCATTCATGAGCATGCAGGTGATCAGCTGCAAGCCAATAGCTACTTTGCAAAAGCGATGAATGCTCACCAAGGCGAAAAACTCAAGCTTGCAGAGCTCAAAGCGTATATAACTAAACTAGATAAATCAGCTGCTCACTTAATTTAAATATAATTGGAAATACAAGGAAGACGATGATCAAATGGCACGAACTAAATAAATATCAAAAAGCTGCATTTTGGTGCTTGATAGCTATTGTCGGTTGGTTCTCACCTGAGATTGCACTGTTATTTCATTTTGGTGGAATAGAAGTTGTATTTGCTTTTTTAGCAATGTACAGCTTGCCTATTATCAGAGTAGTGCGTTCTTACCTTCAAAAAATTAGAGAAAAACTGTTACTTGCCTATGTGTCATTTCAAAAAAGTGCCTCTGGTAAACCCAACGTCTTTTTAATGCAAACGGTATTCTGCTGTATTGCAGTTGCACTCACCGGCTCATTCTCTTTTGCAATGGTATTTTTAATGCCAGGAATGATGTTAAACAATATGCTTGTTTGATTGGGTTAAAGTTAGCGAGATACGAGTTACAAGAGTAAAGTTAGCGAGATACGAGAGTAAAGTTAGCGAGATACGAGAGTAAAGTTAGCGAGATACAAGTTTGTAGGAGGCGTTTTAACGCCGAATAAGTAGCAGCGATTTTACATCACGTCCCAGGGCCTAGATCCTAGTGCCTAATGTTTTTTAACGCGTTTGTAGGTCGTGCTTTAGCGCGATTAAAGTGTAAAGTTAGCCGGTAGCGTTTTAACGCCGAATAACTAAAATTCACGGATGATGCCGTTCCGTCCAGAGCAATAAAAAACACTGTAAATTATGAATGAATTAATAGAGATAGGTTTAAGCACAGTAAAGCAACATCCGTCTTTACCGTTTTCGATTTACTGCGCTAATGATGAACAACATATTGTAAATGTGCCTATCGCAAACCCATTACTTGTCGTTGTGTTATCTGGCAGCAAAACGCTAATAGATACAGAAGAAGTTAATTGTGATGCAGGTAATTTTGTCTTAATGGCAAATACACCTCAGGTTGCAATGCGCAATATTCCACAAAACTTTGGCTATATTGCGCTATTGATTGAATTTGATTACACCGACTTTGAGTGTTTGAAATATCAAGCCGGGGCAAAGAAAAAGTTTATTACAGGGCAAGTCGATCCACTGTTTAAAATGACTTTAAAACAATTTATTGAATGGGCTGCAGTAACACCACCACAATTATGGCCAATTAGAAGACAAGAGCTGCTGCAAGTGCTATTTTCTCAGGGATTCAAAGACTTAGGTTCTATTATTGAGCCACCAACACTGACCCACAAAGTACATACTATTATCGCTGGTGATTTAACGCGTGATTGGGATGCAAGCAGTATTGCAACGACGTTAGCGATGAGCGAATCGACACTCAGAAGAAAGTTAACCGCAGAAGACAGTAGTTTTCAGTTAATTAAAGATAACGCACGTTTAAGCCATGGACTACATTTGATTCAAAGTAGCTCACAATCTATTGGCACTATTGCCCAGCAATGTGGTTTTTCGTCGCAATCTAGATTCACCGATAAGTTTAAACTTTTGTTTAATACGACTCCAACAGCCCTTCGTAAAACAATAATGAGCGAAGCAGGCTAATAATTGACAGTTTTGGTACTAATTTGATCTGTCTTTGCTAGGTATTATGATTATTCTTATTAATCGGAGAATATTATGAAATCATCAACATTGAAAATTGCTACACCGTTATTTCTGCTATGTTTATCTGGCACCACATTCGCTGAGACATTTACTCTAACAAGCAAAGACATTGCCCATGGTGACTTTATGGGGAGTGCGCAAGAGTTTAAAGGGTTTGGTTGTAATGGCGATAACCTTTCTCCACAACTTGCTTGGCAAAATGCACCTAAAGGAACTGAAGCATTCGCATTGACCGTTTATGATCCAGATGCGCCTACAGGGAGTGGCTGGTGGCATTGGCAAGTTGTGAATATCCCTAAGTCGGTATCAAGTTTAGCAAGCGGTGCAGGCAGTGCAGAGAAGAACGCAATGCCAAAAGGCAGTGTGCAGATCACAAATGATTATGGTTTCAAAGGCTTTGGCGGCGCTTGCCCTCCAGTAGGCCATGGCGCTCACCGATATCAATTTACACTACATGCGTTATCACAAAAACTTGAATTACCGGAAAACGCATCAGGTGCGTTGGCAGGCTATATGATTAATGCCTATTCACTTGATTCAGCAACTATTGAAGCGCTTTATAAGCGTTGAGAGAGTAGCGAGATACGAGAGTAAAGTTTGCGAGTTACAAGTTTGTAGGAGCGTTTTAACGCCGAACAAGTAGCAGCGATTTTATATCGCGTCCTAGAGCCTAAATCCTAGTGCCTAATGTTTTATAACGTAGGCGTGAAACTTGTTTCGCGCGT
>NZ_PNCP01000368.1:0-341 GCF_005886115.1 Pseudoalteromonas sp. S4492 | reverse complement strand
AATGAAGCCGCTTTCACTGAAAGATCTGTTCTCAAAAAACCCTTGTCCCGGGCCTGGGTCATCAAACTACTGAGCGAGTCCATTTCTTCTCTGCAGAGTTGCTGGCAACGCTCTGCCAGCAGGGGATCACTCTGGGACTGCATAGTGATCTTGAGCACTTGCTGAAAGTCCTCATTGGAAGCAGCCAGGAGAAAAAAGCTCTCGGCGATCTGCTCCAGAACCAGAAGAGGGTCACCACTGACATCACCGCGCAGCTTTTCATACACCAACTCCATAGGCTGCATGATTTTATCCCAAAGCGCTTCGAGCATCTCGGACTTATCTTTGAAGTGCCAGTAGAT
>NZ_PNCP01000367.1:0-250 GCF_005886115.1 Pseudoalteromonas sp. S4492 | reverse complement strand
AGATCGATAGTAAGCGTTTGCTTACGCAGGTGATCCTGAATCCTGCCTGGTGTACCGACAACAATATGAGCGCCATGAGCCAGAGATCCAATCTGAGGACCTATTGGTTGACCACCGCATAGAGTCACGACCTTGATGTTCTGGCGATAGCGAGCCAGTTTTCGGATCTCATTGGCTACCTGGGTAGCCAGCTCGCGGGTAGGGCAAAGTACCAGACCCTGGCAACCAAAAAAGCGTTGCTCAATCCCCA
>NZ_PNCP01000366.1:0-223 GCF_005886115.1 Pseudoalteromonas sp. S4492 | reverse complement strand
ACACTTTTTGAGCAGTTACGCTCAATGGGTTCATAGTCTGTATGAGATCAGGAGAATCAACGGCCAACGAATGGCCTGACAGCATCCCTATTAAAGAGAAAGTCAGGAAAAACGATCTGGATCTCAAAGAGTGCTTTTTCACAATACAACAACTCAAAGCAAAGAGATGAAGATAAAGGCTGGATCACATTTTAAGAGTCAGGAGCTATTTTTATGCTTTATC
>NZ_PNCP01000365.1:0-272 GCF_005886115.1 Pseudoalteromonas sp. S4492 | reverse complement strand
GTGCTGCCAGTGTCTCTATGCCGATTGCTGCCGGAGTGGCTGTTTGTACGGGTGTGGGTTACCTCTTTTATCTGCGTGTGAATTCGATTGAGCTGGAAACGCGTTCAAAGCAGCTGACCGATTTTGTCGTTACCCATGAACAGCCTCAAAGATTGATTCGTGAGCAATTGGAGCTCAGGGAGTCGGAGCGGGCAGAAGATCTGGATAGAAGGCTTCATGATACTGAAGAAGAGCTGGAGTTAGAAAAGCAGCGTAAAGCAGATCTGGCCACT
>NZ_PNCP01000364.1:0-457 GCF_005886115.1 Pseudoalteromonas sp. S4492 | reverse complement strand
GTTGTAGCCGAACAGCAGTGTGTCACCGATACGAACCAGATCTCTGGCGACACAGTTATTCTCAGTGCGCGCCCTGGAACGACCCAGCATGGCCATTTCCTGACTGCCAAATCCCTCAGTTCTGAGTGTGTTCAGGCTGCCGGTTTTATTGCTAAGCTGCTGGGCCTGGGATTCAAGGCGCTTTCGAAGTACTTCGTAGGCTCCTTCCTGACCAAGTACGGCTTCTTCTGTCTGCTGTTTTACTGCCATGTCCTTACTCTTTATTCCATTACGCTGTGACCTTGAGCACTCTCTCATTGTGTCTGTGAGAGGAGCGTCATTTATTCAAAGCTGGTGGTTCAGGCGCAAAGCGCTTCTACTTCCTGGAGCTTTTGCTGCATCTCATCGGTCAATTCTTCAGGGCGAAGTCTGGAGATAATTCGGCCCAGAACTCGCTTCTCATTGTTATCTACAACAC
>NZ_PNCP01000363.1:0-349 GCF_005886115.1 Pseudoalteromonas sp. S4492 | reverse complement strand
ACCGGGAACTCCCCGAAACTCAAAGCAGAGCCAAAGAGAGCCTGGAGCCAGCTGCCCCGGTGCCTCGCATTACAGACCTCAGCAACCCGGAATACTACATCAACAGGGAGCTGAGCCACCTGCAGTTCAACCGTCGTGTTCTTGAACAGGCATTGAACGACGATCACCCTCTGATTGAACGTCTCCGCTTCCTGTTGATATACAGCTCAAACATGGATGAGTTTTTTGAAATCCGTGTAGCCGGACTGATGCAGCAGGTTGAGTTTGCCCGTGAGCAGGTCGGACTCGATGGACTGGGCCCTAAAGCAGTCCTGAAAGAAATCAGCAATCAGGCAAAAGAAAGCGTTCA
>NZ_PNCP01000362.1:0-383 GCF_005886115.1 Pseudoalteromonas sp. S4492 | reverse complement strand
CTCCTATCCTGGTAAGGCTCAAATCGATCCTGATGAGTGGCTGAAAACCGTAACTGCTCAAAAAGTGTAGGCGGTTTTCCAGATCAGTCAGCTACAGCCCAGTAAAATTAAGGGTGGCATCTGAAAATGTGCAATTTCACCTACACTTTTTGAGCAGTTACTGAAAACCATGAGCTGGAACAATCGATTTTATCGAGCAGCAGGCCGACTCAAAGCCATGAAGGAATACGCTCTTAGTACAGGGCAGCAATGGCTTCAGGGATTACATGCTTGTGGTCGCTTATTCCAGACGGGCTGATTCATTTCTTAAGTCATATTGGCCGAATTCTTGCTGAAATCTTTGGGTGAGATAAGTTCTTTATTCCTAAAAAAAGTGATTTAAG
>NZ_PNCP01000361.1:0-241 GCF_005886115.1 Pseudoalteromonas sp. S4492 | reverse complement strand
CTTGCCCGTGATCACCAGCGCCGAAATCATCGAAGAAGTAAAAAAATCCACTGGCATAACCTCAATCAATGGACTCTCGAAACTTCTCGGATGCAGCAGGCCCAGCATTAAGAACTGGCTTGAAGGTGGGAACATGTCAGAATCCTATGCTCTCAAGTGCACACGCTACACAGACCTCGATATCAGCTACGTTTTAAGCTCAATTGCTGCTGAAAGAGCAAAGAATTCAGGGGATAAGGAA
>NZ_PNCP01000360.1:0-232 GCF_005886115.1 Pseudoalteromonas sp. S4492 | reverse complement strand
CCCTGCCAGCATATTAATTTTTTGCAGATTCTTCTTTACGGCTTCCGACTGTTTTGAATCTTCATAAAACCCTCGAAATTGATGGCGAAGATGAAACAACCGGACCAGCTTATTCATAATTTCAGCCAGCCGTGAAAAGCGATCAAACTCAGCGCGTGCAGAATAATCTGTTGTTACGACGCCCCGGCGATCAGCTCCTTCTTTCGATAGCTTTGCCACTGCAGTATTGGCT
>NZ_PNCP01000359.1:0-277 GCF_005886115.1 Pseudoalteromonas sp. S4492 | reverse complement strand
ATAATTGTCGTGTACATCCTCATAGACGGCTATGGCTACCTTCAGGTATTCCGTATGGGACGGGTTGTACCGATAAGCTCTGACAAAGGTTAATGCCCACCAGAGTCGATCGTCATTACCCTGCTCAAAAAGTCTCCCGGTTTCCAGTCCCAGCTCTACTTTGAGTTCGTAGGGAACGGCACCATTATCAATAGCAAAGTCCGTCACGTTAAAAGAGGCTTTGTAGTTGATCAGAGTGTGAAAGGAGCTGGTATCCAGCCACATACTGCGTTGTCGG